>NZ_JBIFXS010000030.1:0-5304 GCF_043558645.1 Mariniflexile sp. HNIBRBA6329
ATGGAGGGACTCGAACCCACGACCTGCTGATTACAAATCAGCTGCTCTAGCCAGCTGAGCTACATCGGCGTTTTTACGGGTGCAAATATAAACGCAAAAATTAAATTTACAAGCACTCCAGTAAAAATTTTGTTATAATTTATTGATTTTTTCAATTAACGCATTTCCCTTAGATTCCAACTCTGCGCTAATAGCCTTAAAATGAGCTTTTGGGTTCTCAACATTCTTAGCATTTACTTTAGAAATTAATTCATCAAAAGTAACGATAGCCTCATCAATAACTGCTTCACTCTTTTTTGTATCTTTGCTTGCGTTTGTTAATTCCCAAACATAAGCCGCTTCTATAATATCACCTAAAACGTAATTAATGTCTTTTTTTAGGTTTCTAACATTTGCCATAATTCAATATTTTAATTTGGTACAAAATTACATTAATATTATACAAATTTCTCATAAAAGAACAGTAATTTATAAAAAATAATTACTACATTTGGTTTGCAATGAATGCAATAAAGATGTCATATAGCCAAATTTGTAACCGTGTCTATCAACAGGATAAGTCGGCTACATTTTCTATGCTTAAAACCAAAGCTTATATGCATCTTGAATAAACGTTAAATATTACAATTATATCTATAACAATAAAGGTGCTTTTTTTAAGGCACCTTTTTTATTTTAAATCACTTAAATCATTAAAAATTATGAAAACACTAAAATCGATTACCCAGAAATTTCAATTGTTATTAAATGCCATTGTTTGTACTAATGTTATGTATAGCACATACCATACACACAATTTAACACCTTTATTATTATACCCTTAAAAAAACAATCTTATGAAAGCACATCACATAAACACCCCATTTATAGTAACAAAAGAAATAAGTAATGCCAACGGTTTTTTATTGCCACATGTACTTTATGATAAAATAAAAACGGTTGCCACCTACCCTGTAAAAGAATTTTATTTACAAGACATTCCTAACATTGGAGATTTTAAATTTAAAATGTACAAAAACGCATTTGTAAACGATAAACTTACCATTCAAGCCCAATTAGTAAAACAAGATAAAGACGGCTATTGGGTAAATATAACCGTTACAAAAGCGAAATCCAATACAAACCACCAAGAACGGATTTGTAGTGCCCTGTTCGATTTTCCTTTAGAGAAAACGTACGAAAGAGCAAACAGGACTGCTTGCTAAATAAAATTCCCAAGTATAACTCTTGGGAATTTCTTTTTATAAATAGACTTCTAAAAGTGTTGCGTTTTCAGAAGCTACTTCATAGTTTTTAATAGCTGCTGGAAGCAAAATGGTTTCTCCTTTTTTTATTGTTTCCATGAAACCATTTGCTTTAATTTCCCCTTCTCCATCAACACACATATAAATAATAAATGAATCGTGCTGGTTTTCTTTTTGAAGAGTTTCGGTAACATTTAAATAATTAGTTGTAAAGTATGGGCAACTTACCATTTCGTTTGATTTATTTACGGTTTTATCATAAGTTACTCTAAAATTATCAGGCATATTAAAATTGAAAGCATCAATAGCCAAATCGTTATGCAGTTCTCGTTCGTTACCATCAGCATCTACTCTATCCCAATCGTAAACTCTATATGTAATATCACTGGTTTGTTGTATTTCAGCAACCATAACACCTGCTCCAATAGCATGTACCCGACCTACTTCAACAAAATAGGTGTCCCCTTCTTTAACTTTATCGAAATTTAAAATTTCGGTAAGCGTTTTGTTTTTTAAATGTTTTAGATACGTTTCACGATCCATTTTTTGATTAAAGCCCACAATAAGATTTGCCCCTTCATCTGCTTGAAAAACATACCACATTTCGGTTTTTCCAAAAGAATTATGCCTTTTTGCAGCTAATTCATCGTTAGGATGCAGTTGAATGGATAAATCTTCTTTAGCATCTATAAACTTGATAAGCAACGGGAATTTGTTGTTAAAAACCCTGTAATTCTGTAGTCCTAATAAATCTTCTTTATAAGTTTCTATCAACTGCTTTAAAGATTGTCCTTTTAAACTGCCATTACTTACTATAGATGTATCTCCTTCTACATCGCTAATTTCCCAACTTTCACCAATATTTAATAAGTCACTCTCTTTATTAAGTAAAGTTTTTAATTTTTGCCCTCCCCAAATTTTATCTTTTAAAATGGGGTTAAATTTAATTGGATATAATATATTCTTCATTTTAATTTCCTGAATATGAAACAAAATTACGAGGTGTTTCATATAGTGTTATTTCTAAGCTTAATTTAGTATCAAGCTTGGGTTTTATCTTATTATATATTACAACTGCAATGTTTTCTGCCGTTGGATTTAAAACTTGAAATTCGGGCACTTCAACATTCAAATTTTTGTGGTCGAAAGCATCTTCAACTTCATCTTTAATGATGTCTTTTAAAACCTTCATATCAATTACATAACCGGTTTCTTTTTCAATATCGCCAGTTACACTCACAATTAATTCGTAATTATGCCCGTGAAAATTTGGGTTATTGCATTTACCAAATACTTCATCGTTCTTTTCGTGCGTCCAATCTTTTCTATACAAACGGTGAGCTGCATTAAAATGTGCTTTTCTACTAACTGTTACCTTCATTTAGAAATATTTATATATGAGTAGAATTTATCGAAAATAATTTTAAACCATTCGGTGTATAATTCCGGGTGTTTTAAAATATCATTTTTAATAGCTTCAAGCGGCATCCACTTCCAACCAGCTACTTCATCTGGGTTGATGTTGGGTTCGCCATTATAAGTTCCCAATAAAACATGATCGTATTCATGCTCGGTTAGACCATTATCAAATGGTGCTTTGTAGATAAATGAAATGGAATCTTCTAAATCTACAACAAAGCCCATTTCTTCCATTAAACGGCGTTTTCCTGCTTGAATATTGGTTTCACCTACCCTTTGATGGCTACAGCATGTATTGGTCCACAATAAAGGTGAATGATATTTATGTGCTGCACGTTGCTGAAGCATTAACTCCTTTTTATCATTAAAAACAAATACCGAAAAAGCCCGATGTAGCAATGCTTTTTCGTGTGCTTCCATTTTTGGCATGGTGCCTATTTGCTCGTCGTTTTCGCTTACAAGAATTACTTTTTCTTCTTCCATAGAAAACAAAAATACCAAGTAATAAATTAATATAATAATTCTATCTGTAAAATATAAAATCTGAATTCTGAAATCATAAATTATAAAGTATCTTTGCAAACCAATTTGCAAGATTATTATGAGCTTTATAAAGGAAATTAACAGACGACGAACTTTTGGTATTATTTCACATCCCGATGCTGGAAAAACAACACTAACCGAAAAATTATTACTCTTTGGAGGTGCTATTCAAGAAGCGGGTGCTGTAAAAAGCAATAAAATAAAAAAGGGGGCTACCAGTGACTTTATGGAAATTGAGCGTCAGCGTGGTATTTCGGTAGCTACTTCGGTTTTGGCATTTGAATATAGCGGTACTAAAATTAATATTCTTGATACCCCCGGGCATAAAGATTTTGCTGAAGATACTTTTAGAACACTTACCGCTGTTGATAGCGTTATTGTTGTGGTTGATGTTGCTAAAGGTGTTGAGGAACAAACCGAAAAATTGGTTGAAGTTTGTCGTATGCGCAACATTCCTATGATTGTTTTCATTAACAAAATGGATAGAGAAGGTAAAGATGCTTTTGATTTGTTAGATGAAATTGAACAAAAATTAGGATTGAAAGTGGTGCCCCTAAGCTTCCCGATAGGTATGGGATACGATTTTAAAGGTATCTATAACATTTGGGAGAAAAACATTAATTTATTTAGTGGTGATAGCAGAAAAGATATTGAAGAAACCATTGAGATTTCCGATTTACAATCTCCTGAACTAAACAAGCTAATTGGAGATAAAGCAGCCAAAACACTGCGAGATGAAATAGAATTAGTAGAAGGTATCTACCCGGAGTTTGATAAGCAAACTTATTTAGACGGCCATTTACAACCCGTGTTTTTTGGTTCCGCTTTAAATAATTTTGGGGTTCGTGAATTATTGGATTGTTTTATTGAAATTGCTCCTAAACCACGTCCTAAGCAAAGTGAAGAACGTTTGGTGAAGCCAGATGAAGATAAATTTACAGGATTCGTATTTAAAATTCATGCTAATATGGATCCCAACCATAGAGACCGTTTGGCATTTATTAAAATTGTAAGTGGTACTTTTGAAAGAAACAAACCCTACTTACATGTCCGTCATGGGAAAAAATTAAAATTCTCAAGTCCGAATGCCTTTTTTGCTGAAAAGAAAGAGATCGTTGACATCTCATACCCAGGTGATATAGTAGGTTTACACGATACTGGAAACTTTAAAATTGGTGACACGTTAACTGAAGGAGAAAACATCAATTACAAAGGCATTCCAAGTTTCTCACCAGAACATTTTAGATATATCAACAATGCCGATCCATTAAAATCTAAACAACTTTTCAAAGGAATTGACCAATTAATGGATGAAGGTGTGGCACAATTATTTACATTAGAATTGAATGGTAGAAAGGTTATCGGAACCGTTGGAGCGCTCCAATATGAAGTTATTCAGTATCGCTTGGAACATGAATATGGTGCCAAATGTACTTACGAAAATTTAAATGTTTATAAAGCGTGTTGGGTTGACCCAAAAAATTCCAAAAGCGATGAGTACAAAGAGTTTACTCGTGTAAAACAACGCTACTTAGCAAAAGACAAGCAAAATCAGTTAGTATTTTTAGCAGATTCGGCTTTTTCTTTACAAATGACGCAACAAACATATCCAAATATTAAGTTTCACTTTACCTCTGAATTTTAGTCATTCAACGAATATTTTTTGAATGATTTTTTAAATTGATAAATTTTGTGTAGAAATTTTATCAAATTCATATTTTAATTTGTTTAATTTGATATATTCGCAATTCAAAAGAGATTCATAATCCCAAATATGGAAACCTATGGAAGACTACAAAAATGAATTCAGTAATAACGAAATTACTGTAACCTACGAACCCGTTCTTTGTATCCATGCCGAAAAATGTGCCATGGAATTATCAGAAGTTTTTAGAACCAGTATTATTCCTTGGATTAATTTAGATGGTACTGAAACTACTAGCATTATTAATCAAATAAAACGATGCCCTTCTGGTGCATTAAAATATCGCAAGAATTTAAAAAAGCAAGCTTCTTAAAGTTGTCTAGTCCTAAATAACCGATACAGATTATTAAAGGATTAAATTTATAAATTAAAGCTGAACAATATTATCATTGT
>NZ_JBIFXS010000031.1:0-5296 GCF_043558645.1 Mariniflexile sp. HNIBRBA6329
TGGCATTTACATCATTGGGACAAGGGGAATTGATCTCTTGGTCGTTACAGTCCAGAACACCGTCATTATCGGTATCCGTATCAGCCACACCACAGCCACAAATGCCTGGGCTTGTCTTATTGGGATCGCTCGGACAGGTATCCTGACAGTTCGGTGTGCCATCGCCATCCGTATCGTTCGATACGCCATTGGCATCTACATCGTTGGAACAGGGGGAATTGATCTCTTGGTCGTTGCAGTCCAGAACACCGTCATTATCGGTATCCGTATCAGCCAAACCACAGCCACAAACGCCCGGGCTTGTCTTGTTGGGATCGCTCGGACAGGTATCCTGACAGTTCGGTGTGCCATCGCCATCCGTATCGTTCGATACGCCATTGACATTTACATCATTGGGACAAGGGGAATTGACCTCTTGGTCGTTACAGTCCAGTACACCATCATTATCGGTATCCGCATCAGCCACACCACAGCCACAAACGCCTAGACTTGTCTTATTGGGATCGCTCGGACAACCATCCTGACAGTTCGGTGTGCCATCGCCATCCGAATCGTTCGATACCCCATTGGCATCTACATCATTGGGACAAGGGGAATTGACCTCTTGGTCGTTACAATCCAGAACTCCATCATTATCGGTGTCCGCATCAGCCACACCACAGCCACAAACGCCTGGATCGGTTTTGTTAGGATTTGCTGGACATAGGTCATCACAATCATTGGTGCCATCGCCATCTGAATCAATGGAATTATCACAAGTATCCTGACAGTTCGGTGTGCCATCACCATCCGTATCGTTCGATACACCATTGGCATTTACATCATTGGGACAAGGGGAATTGACCTCTTGGTCATTACAATCCAGAACACCATCATTATCGGTATCCACATCAGCCACACCACAGCCACAATTGCCTGGGCTGGTTTTATTGGGGTCGCTCGGACAACCATCCTGACAGTTGGGTGTGCCATCGCCATCCGTATCGTTCGATACGCCATTGGCATTTACATCATTGGGACAAGGGGAATTGATCTCTTGGTCGTTACAGTCCAGAACTCCGTCACCATCGGTATCCATGTCTGCTACACCACAGCCACAATTGCCTGGGCTGGTTTTATTGGGATCGCTCGGACAGGTATCCTGACAGTTGGGTGTGCCATCGCCATCCGTATCGTTCGATACGCCATTGGCATCTACATCGTTGGGACAAGGGGAATTGATCTCTTGGTCGTTGCAGTCCAGAACACCGTCATTATCGGTGTCCGTATCAGCCAAACCACAGCCACAAACGCCCGGGCTTGTCTTGTTGGGATCGCTCGGACAACCATCATGACAGTTTGGTGTACCATCGCCATCCGTATCGTTCGATACGCCATTGGCATTTACATCGTTGGGACAGGGGGAATTGAGCTCTTGGTCGTTGCAGTCCAGAACACCATCATTATCGGTATCCATGTCTGCCACACCACAGCCACAAACGCCTGGATCGGTTTTGTTAGCGTCATTTGGGCAATTATCATTAGAATCACAAACACCATCACCATCACTGTCATTATTTACATCTAATGGACAAGTATCACAGCCATCAGGAACATTGTCGCCATCTGTATCTATATTATCATCGAACCCTAAGCAGATGTCATTACTATTATCAACATATCCCACAGGTTGGTTACAAGCTAAAACACTATTATTAGGATCTCCAAAGCCGTCATTATCATTATCCAAAAAGAAAATAGTTTGAGTAGAGGTATCCAATGAATCATCGTCATCATCAGTTAAACCGTCACAATCATTATCCTTGCCATCACATATCTCAGTAGATCCAGGGTTAATAGTTTCATCCCCATCATTACAATCTGTATTGTCTGAAACGTAATTTGTTGGTTGAGTATTAGATAATACGGAATTAGCATTATTGCCATAACCATCACCATCGCTGTCTAAATACCATGTTTTTAAGTCTGCTCCATCACAATCTTCATCTATGCCATTATCGGGTATCTCACTGGCTCCAGGGTTTATTGAGGGGTTTCCATCGTTACAATCTAAATTAGGGGCATCTGCATAACCATCAGAATCATTATCGGTAACAGAAACTGAGGACCATAGCTTTAAATCGAATGTCGGATTTACAGGAGTGGTGGTGCCTAAAAAATACACCCTTAAATAATACACCTCCCCTATGGTTAAACCCGTGCCATTTGATGTACTTGCAAAAATTTCCTCGTCCGCCAAAACCAAGGCGTTATCTGAACATGCTATATAATTTAGTGCATTACAATCTCCTGAGTACAGTGTTAAAACCCCATCAAAAGTTGGGTCTAGATAGATATGAATATCATCTGTTTGGGCTATGAATTTATACCAGATATCATCTCTGGCATTACCGGTTTTGGTATTGCAGGTCTCTGCATCAACATTAGTCCCTGCACCTCCTGCCAAAGTTCCTTGAATTGCTGTTGCATTTCCTACTCCTGCTTTATTTAATTCTTGTAATATTGAAATAGCACCTTCACAAAAATCATTAGCTGGTGGTGCTACAGTATTTGTAATATAGCTAGGTGGAAATTTAAACCAACCGCTCTCTTGATTTCCAGAACACGTTGATCGAACATAAATCCAGTAGGATGTACCAGCAGACAAAACAGCTCCGGTACTGGCATTGGTAGTTGGAGATACTGTACTACCTGAAGCTACAAAAGTATCTGGATTATTTCCTGCTAAAACAACACGCCAGTCATAACCTGTTGGTGTACTTAAAGCAGGGGCACTCCAATAAAAATCTATTTGATTATCAGACTTATATGTAATACCTCCTGGTGCTCTAGGCATGTTACAGGTTGCATTGGTTAAATTCTGAATGGTCAAAACATGAAACTCATCATCAGTACTACACCCAGAATTTAAATTGATATGGATTTGTATTGTAGTAGAAACGATACCATTAATTGTTAATGGCGAAAGACTATGCCCTCGTACAAGACTGGTGTTAGAACCATCTCTAACAGTAATATAGTCTATGTTTGGTATATTGCTTCTCTTAGAGGTAAACCGGTATTCATTACTGGCATTTAAACCACTTATAACCACATATTCGCCTGCTGCAATACCTGGTGCAATTTGGTGTTCTTCACCATCATTGACATCAACTCCTACTGGTATGGGGTCTAGATATTCCGTTGTGTTCTTACATTGAGAAAAAACAGATTGTGATAAAAAAACCGCTATTAAAAAAACGATGATTCTTTTCATAAATAAGTAGTTAAATAATAGATCTACACAATGTTAGCCCTAATCACCTTATAAGTTAATTTAATTACAAAATACTTGGTATTTTTATAGACAAAGCACTCTTTATTTCGGTGAAATAGCATTAAGTTAATAGACTTTTGTATTTAAAGATAAAACCAAAAAAGGAGCGGAAATTCCACTCCTTTTTGAGTTTATACTAATCAAACTATTATTTTTGCGGTTTTGCTGAAATAACTTTTCTAACTGCACTTTCTTTAGACGTTGTTAAACGTATGAAATACATTTGATCATTTGCTCTTGATAAATCTATGGTAGAAGTACCGTAAGTACCTTTAACATAGTTGACATCTTCAGCTTGTTTAATTAATGCACCTTTCATATCATATACATTAATTTTAACATCTGTTTCATATTCAAATTTATAGCTTACATTAACTTGATCTGTAAAAGGTACTGGATAAGTAGTCACTTTTGTGTCAGAAATTTTACTCCATGGATCTACAACCACTTCACAGTTCATCTCTCCTGGAGTTGGTACATTGCCTTGGAATTCGCCGTAACCTTCTCTAGGTACAAAACCGTTAGGTGCATCATCAGCAGAAGTATCAGTACATGCCACTGTATGGGCTATAACATACACTAAACCTCCACCAGGCACTGTTATTTTCTTATTAGCATCTGTGGATGTACTCCAGCCTTCTGCAAAACCTTGGCCTTCAGCAACAAATGTATATTGGCCAGGTGCCACAGTATAGGCTCCGGTTTTTAGTTTTGGATAAGGATCACAACCAACATACAAGTGAATTTCGTCAAAACCGGTATTCTCATCTTTTGGTGTAAACTCAACTGTAATTATGTTATCTAAACCATAATTTACTGTTACATAACCCACATACTCACCTTTATCAATAAGACATCTACCAGCTCCTCTATATAAATCAAGGATATAAGGATCAGCTGATGGTGTAATGGCATTGGTCCAACCCCAACGTCTGAAACTGTCTTCTCTGAAACATTTACTTGTACCACTTACATACTTGCCATTTCCATCTAATACCAATTCATCGATAGCGGTTTTATTAGCATTAAGCGCTACACCAAAAGCGGTACCACATTCTGTACAGTCTACAACTGGAACATCTACAGTATCACTATCTGAACAACCTCCATTTTCTTGAGGTGAGGTATAAGTATAAGTAACTTTGTAGTTGCCTGCTGAAATACCTCCATTAGGTATTGTAAATAAACCACCAGCTGTTATATAAGGGCTACCACTCCAAGTACCTCCTAAAGGAGATCCAGTAAGTTGCACACTACCACCTTGGCTACATAAGGCTCCTGGAGATAAACCTGCATCTACTGTTGGTTTAGGATACACATTAAAGTCTGTTGAAGCTCCAAATGACGTTACACAATTATCATTTGTTTTAATTTCAACTATGAATTGGTAACTACCTACCGCAGTTGGTGCTAGAGGACAACCAGTGCCTTGATCATACTGAATCACATAAGGCTGACCATCTTTAGTAGCTCCTATCCACTCAATGGTTGCATTAGGAACGCCATTTACATTTGCATAACTACAAAGTGTTGTTGGTTTTTGTGGATCATTTTCACAATAATCCGTTGGTGTCACATTAGGTCTAACATTTGTACCTCCTACTCGTAATGTTCTCGTACATTCTGAATAACATCCGCTACGTGAATCAGTAATTTTAACCTTATACTCTGTAGGTATTATTAGACCTGAAACACTTTTAGTAGTGGCTCCATTTGCGTTACCTGGACCTGTCCACAAATATTGTGCAAACTCTTCCGGTATATTATCAGCATTTGCTGTAAATGCAGTACTCTCTCCTGGACAAATAAAAGTGTTACCTGTTATACTGCAATTAGGGACTATGTTATTAGTTAAGCTAACATCGTCACTGTCCGTACAGTTCGAATTGGACGGATTGGTCAATGTCCAGCGCAAGGTCGCCGATGTCCCTACCGGAACGCCGGTCACCGTTGTTGTGGCACTTGTTGGCGTGGTAATGG
>NZ_JBIFXS010000032.1:0-4599 GCF_043558645.1 Mariniflexile sp. HNIBRBA6329
ATCATGAATGAGCCTAATGCCCCTTTGGGGCTAATCTGAAAATCAAAGCCTCCGTTTTTAACGGAGGTTTTTTACTGATTTTTTACTGAACCTAATTTAACAACGAAACATATTTATTAAAAAGGTCCGTGAATATAAACAAATACGTTATTCCATTTTAATGACAATGAACTGTGTACGTCTGTTTAACTGATGTGCTTCTTCTTCACATTTTGAATTATCTTCACAACCGTTGGTAAGTCTGCGTTCACCAAATCCTTCATGAGCTGTAATTCTTTCAGGTTTAATTCCTTTAGATATTAAGTATTCGTATGTTGAATTTGCTCTGTCTATAGATAATTTGTCATTATAGGTAAGCGTACCTCTAGAATCGGTATGAGATTCTATTCTAATAACCATATCAGGGTATTTGTTTTGCATTAAATCAACAATTTTATCTAATTCTAAAGCTGCATCCTTTCTAATATTGTGCTTATCAAAATCAAAATAGATTGTATTTAATTCAGCTAATTTTACAACGTCTTCTATAGGGTTTAATAATAAATTAGCGGTAATACTCTTAAGTTCTGTTTTTAAATTTTTAGAAGTGAATGCTCTATAATCTTCTATATACTTATCATGACTACCAACCACTTTATAGTCTTCATTTCTATCAATATTGATTTGATAATAACCTTTTTCATCCGTTTCCATATAAGCTAGCTGAGCACCCTTACCATCGTATAGTTTTATAGTAGCATTGGCTATAGGGTTACTATTGATGGCATCTGAAACAACTCCTTCAACTTTTAAAGGAGGTATTCTGTTGTATGAGTAAATATCATCATCACCCATACCACCGGCTCTGTTTGATGCAAAATATCCAGATGTTCCATTGGCACTCATTGTAAAAGAAAAATCATCTTTACTTGAATTAATAGGGTCACCTAAGTTAATTACGTCTACAATTTCATCATCTTCATTTTTTACTGTAGCAAAAATATCTTGCAAGCCTAATCCAATATGTCCGTCTGATGAAAAGAATAGGGTGCCTTCATTGTTTATAAAAGGAAATCCTTCAGCATTTTTTGTATTTACTACGCTGCCTAAGTTTTTAGGCTCACTTAGTGTTCCATCAGCTGAAATATCAACAACATAAATATCCGACCCACCAAAACCACCTGGTCTATCCGATGCAAAGTATAATTTAGAATCATCACTATTTAGAGCAGCATGTTGCGTCGAGAAATCATCGCTATTAATTAATAAGTCTTCAACATCAGTCCAAATGCTATCCTTAAGTGTAGCTCTGTAAATTTTCATGTTGGTTAAACCTTTGCCGTCTTTTCTTTCAACATTATCTTTAAAGTTGTTTCTTGAAAAGTACATGTGTTTACCGTCTTTTGTAATGGTTACAGGGCCATCATGGAAAACGGAGTTAACATCGCCTTTTAGTTTTGATGTATGATTTACTTCTTCTTCAGAGTCAATATTAGTTACATAAACATCCAAAAATGGTTGTTCATTCCATCCATAAAGGCGTTTGATAGCTACACCTTCATCTCTTGAAGATGAGAAATATATTATTCCATTATGTTCAAAAGCTCCAAAGTCACTAAACTTAGAATTAAACTTAAACTTGTTCTTATCTAAAAAGTATTGTTTTTTAGAGTTGAATATATTGGAAATAAAGTTTGCATCTTTAGTAAAGTCGTTCTTAGTGACTACGCCACCAGAATCTTTAAAGCGTTGTAACCATTTTTCTGATTTTTCATATTCTTTAATACCACGTAGAGATTGTGCATAGTTATAATAATATTCAATAGAAACATTATCTTGTGCAACTACTTTTTCGTAATATTTTGATGCGTTCTTAGGATCTCTCATAAGTGCATAACAGTCGGCCAGTTTTCTTGTGGCATAATCTTTATTGTAATTGTTGGCAATAAGTTCTTTATAAACTTCAGCCGCTTTTACAAAAGAAAATTTGTTGAATAGTGTGTCTGCCTTTTTTTGTTTCCCTTGTTGTGCAAATACAGAACAAGACAACATGATTGCAGCAAATACTAATATGTAATTTTTAATCTTCATATCTTAGGGTATTAGAAATATCTAGGTGATTTTAATTTAGTACTTAAGAATTTGAATTCATACATAAGTAATATTTCGTGAGTACCAGTAGTGTAACTAGCAATATCTGAAATAGGTTTTTCGTAAGCATACCCAACACGAAGTTGTCTTGATACTTGAAAATCTACAATACCACCAATGGCCGCTGTTTGTTCATTAATTCTATAAGAACCACCTAACCAAAACTTTTCGTTGTATAAGAAGTTTGCGGTTAAATCGTAAGAAATAGGTGCTCCATTGGTAGCTTTTACCAAAAATGCTGGTTTAAATTTAAAGCTTTTGCTTAAATCTACAACTACGCCACCTGTAAAATAGTAGCTTAATCTATCTAAAGCTTCAAAACCTTCTTCGGTGTTTTTATCCGTGTTCAAAACTCTAGGTGTTGATAAGCCAAAATACACTCTATTGGTACTCCAATAAACACCAAGACCAATGTTAGGTGACCAGCGATTACTAAATCCTTTGAAAAAATCATCATTCACAATATCTGGATCATTTAAGAATTCAGAATCTAAGCTATATTGCGTAAATCCACCTTTAATACCAAAAGCCAGTTTGCCTGTTTTTCCTGTTGGAATTGCATATGAGAAATCCCCATATAAATAGGTGAAATTTTCAGGACCTAAATCGTCTTCAATAAAAGATAAACCTACACCAACTCTATCATTTCTTAGGGGTGTGTGTATAGACAGTGTTTGTGTTATTGGTCCACCTTTAAAACCAACCCATTGGCTTCGGTGTAATCCAACAATACTTAGAGCTTCTCTACTACCAGCATATGCAGGGTTTATAGAAATTGTATTGTACATATACTGTGTGAATTGCGGCATTTGCTGTGCAACTCCAACCGTACAACTTAACAATGCAATAGCGATTATGTTATGTTTAATAAATTTCATAGGTCAAGTTTTATTTGGTTCCTAAATAAACTGGTCCAGTAAATGGTGCCAATCCACTATTTTTTAATGTTACAATGTAATAATAAGTGCCGTTCGGTACTCTACTTGCTGCACCAACAGATTTTTTACTGGTGGTCCCATTCCAATCGTTTTGATAATCGTTAGATTCATAAATTAAAGCACCCCATCTGTTAAAGATTTTTACTTCAGTTACAAAGCTACACAACTCTATACCTTTAATTTCAAAATACTCGTTGTATGCGTCACCATTAGGGGTTACAGCCTTAGATATTATTACATCGTTTTCACCACAAGGTAATACAATACAATCGGCATTTACATTCATTGAAACTTCTGTAATACTAACACATCCATTATCAGTTGTCTTGTACCTAAACTTATAATCAATGCCGCCATCACCTGGTAGGAAATCAGTATTAATTTCAAGCAACGTTGGGTTGAAAATACTACCATTTAATGTTGCTACAGGATTTCCTTCAATTAATTCCCATGTTCCATTTGTATTTAATGATCCTGAAATTATATCGTTTAAGTTTACGACTCCGTCATCAAAACATCTGTCATCAGCAACAATCTCAGTGATAACTTCGTCTAAAGCGACCATGATTGTTTGTGTATACGTTTTCTTATTGTTACATTCATCTGATACAGTCCATGTTCTAACAATTTCATAATCATTATAAACATTTTCTTGGAATGTACTTGTTTCGTTGAATACTACGTTGATGTTTGATTCTGATGAACAATTATCAGTAAATGTTAAAGCAGGTACTTCTGGAATATTAGTACAGCTTACGCTTAACGTGCTTTCAAATGCTGATGAAACCACAGGAGCAGTTGTATCTTGAACTGTAATAGTTTGAACTGCAGTAGTTGTATTCCCACATGCATCAGCAAGAGACCAAGTTCTAGTTACTATTTTTTTGATAGGACATGTTCCAGCTACTTCCGTATCAGTATAAGTAGCGTTTAATAGTGTTGAGCAATTATCAGCTTTATTTGTAACATCTCCAGTTAATGTTAGATTAGTTATATCTTGATCACATTCAAGAGTTATATCAGCAGGAACTGTAAATGTTGGTTTAGTGGTATCCACTACAGAAATGGTTTGTACTAATGAAGTGGTATTACCACACTCGTCAGTAGCCGTCCAAGTTCTAGATATAGTTTTTGTATTACCACAAGCAGCCACTTCAGCATCACTTTCGGTAATGGTTACATTGCCACAAGTATCAGTAGCTGTAGACATACCCGTACTTGCACTAGAAGTATCTTGAGTACATTCAACAGTTATATTACTAGGAATGGTTAAAACAGGAGGTGTTGTATCTACCACAGTAATAGTTTGTACTAATGATGTTGTATTACCACACTCGTCAGTAGCCGTCCAAGTTCTAGTAATAGTTTTGGTGTTCCCACAAGCAGCAACTTCAGTATCACTTTCAGTAATGGTTACATTAGTACTACAAGTATCAGTAGCAGTAGCCATACCAGTACTTGCGCTAGAAGTATCTTGAGTACATTCTATAGTTACATCAGCTGGCACAGTTAAGCTAGGAGGCGTTGTGTC
>NZ_JBIFXS010000033.1:0-2560 GCF_043558645.1 Mariniflexile sp. HNIBRBA6329
ATCGTTCTGCTGTGCGTGATGGTACGTTGGCAATCATCGGTATAGGTCCATGTTTCCGTATAGCTTCCGCCACACTCATCATGGCTTCCGGAAATAACGCCTATTACTGAACCTGTAATACACGGGTTATCACCACCACTACTATAGCTTAAACTTGTTCCTGTTGGCGGTGCAGCATCACAATCGATAGCTGTATCTCCTGGCGTCTCAACAAATGCTGGTGCTGGTGCTGGATTAACTGTAAATGTAGAGTTACAATTTACATTTTGACCACAATCATCAGTTGCTTGTAATGTTACTATTACTACAGTTCCGCAAATATTTGTTGGTGCAGTAAGGCTTTCAAATGCCACTGGATTACCATCCATAGTTGCTGAATAAGAATCTACAACATTTCCACCTCCGCCATTAGAAGAAAAACTTCCAAGCCAAGTTGCAAAATCACCACTTATATCATCTGAACAATCTACGACCTTTGCACTTGGACATGAAACAGTTAATTCAGGTGCTATATTGACTGTAACAATAGCATCTGCGCTATTGATACACCCATTAGCATCTGTATATGTGTATGTAACTGTGTAATCCGCTGGCGCTAAACCTGTGGCATCAAATAATCCTGATGCACTTACATGAGCTCCACTCCAGGTACCTCCAGAAGGAGAACCTGTTAATTGTTTTGTAGTATCTGTACATTCTAAAGAAGCATTATTAGCTGTAACTATGGGTAATGGGTTTACCGTAAGTGTTCCTACTTCATCGCCATTGGCTGGTGGACATCCAGTAGGACTTGTAACCATTACCGAATAATTTCCTGCATCGGCTAATTGAGCATCATCTATTGTTATAGTTGCAGTACCTTGACCAGTAAATGATCCAGGTCCAGACCACACAAATGTATATCCATCTGCAACAGGATTAGCAATAACCATGTTTCCTTGCTTAACTGTTGCCGTCAAACTTCCTGAACCACCTATACATACCTCATCATCACTTACATTAATAACTGGTGGTAAATTAAAACTACCGCCAACAAAATCTTTAGAATCTGCTGTTATTTCGGCAGACGACCTAGTTTCTAACATCCAAGTGGCACTACAAATAATACCTGGGTTATTCACTAAATCAAATACAGGTGTTAAATCTATAACACCTTCGTAAAACTCATTGGTATCATATTCAGTTTGTCCTGCAGGCACAATAAAATTAGAAGGAACAGGAACTGGACCTCCATTGTTTTGTCCTACCTGAGAAGCAGTGCCAACTTTTACTAAAGATAAGTTATTACCTTCCGTTCCATTGCCTGGGCCTACCCATTTTAATACTGTAATAGCGGCATTTCTACCACCACCTGTAAAATCTGCCAATACTAAAAGGTCTCCAATACTGTTGTTAGCATTGTAAGTACCTCCCATACCGTCTGACTGACCAAAGTTGGTAAAGTGGTCTGGACTAAAATACTTGTCTCTACCATCTTCAACAGCAGTAGAACCATTTAACAAGAACCAAAAGCCAATATAGCCTGTTCCATTATTGCTTTCTCTATCTCCGGCAAAAAACAGATATGTATGCGATGGATCATAAGCGTTAAACGGTGGGTCAGCTCCACATTGAGGAGCGCCGGTTATCCCCGTATATATAACGGCGGCTGCATTCATGATATCACTCTTCGCCTGCATTGGACTGAAAGTCCAGTTACTATAATCTGGAGTTGGAGAAACTTGCCCCCAGCTTTTGAAATCCTTACCTGCTGTAAAGATGTCATCCTGATTACCTGTAAAGACATCATGCTTAAGTTCAAACGAAGGTGCTCCAGTAACTGCTAGACCATCCCATTCACCGGAGTTTCCATCTATACATGGCACTCCTACTTGGGCATTTAGGTTTGCTGAAGCCAATAAAAAAAGCATAACAACAGCGAAACCGGTTATGCTTTTAATTTGCTTCCATAGTAAACTAAGGCAGCATGCAATCAAATTTAAAGAAGCTTTGTTCTTTGATTTTTGGGTAAAATTGTACATTAACATAACATTTTGGATTAATTAATAAATGATGTTAAC
The DNA here is from genome assembly GCF_043558645.1 of Mariniflexile sp. HNIBRBA6329. Taxonomy (NCBI): domain Bacteria; kingdom Pseudomonadati; phylum Bacteroidota; class Flavobacteriia; order Flavobacteriales; family Flavobacteriaceae; genus Mariniflexile; species Mariniflexile sp. HNIBRBA6329. Next base: position 2,061 of record NZ_JBIFXS010000033.1, read on the forward strand.
ATAAATAAGCTTAAACAACAAACGCCAGCTCTACATTGTAAAACCAACTAAAAGTTGTCAAGTTAAAAGTAAGACGTGGGCATCTTTAATTTGCTATTAATCAAGTCTGCTTGTAAATAAAATAAGTAAGAAAAACGTAAATTGTAGAAAAGAGGGTATTTCAAATGTAAATAAATTATGTATGCATAAAAAACATAAATTTCAACTTTTAGACTATCCGCTATATTTTTTAGACTATCGACAACATTTTCTTTCAATTCATAAAATTTTTAGATAATCCACATCATTTAAACGATAAACAGTATTTTTTAGTAAAAAGTAACATAGCCAAACCTCTCAAACCTACTTATTTTATTGGTTGTTCGAGCAACAAATAAATTATTACCCTATAACACAAACCTTGGATCTAAGCTCTAACAACTATTAAAGTTGTCTAGTCCTAAATAACCGATACAGATTATTAAAGGATTAAATTTATAAATTAAAGCTGAACAATATTA
>NZ_JBIFXS010000034.1:0-2343 GCF_043558645.1 Mariniflexile sp. HNIBRBA6329
ATAAAAGCCAGTGTACAACACAGTATATAAAAAATTGCTAGTTTTAGCTAAACCAAAGTTTGTTGCTCGTTTGCTTGAATCTGATTTTCCTTCGGAAAATCCTCGCACACAAACACGCAACTTTCCATATACCAAACGTTAGCGCCCATTCTCACAAAGCGCACTAAAGTCAAAAAAATCACAAAAAAAGTGGTCTAAAAATAGTTCTTAAAACCATACTCAACTGACTTCACTCCTTCTCTAAACTTCTGACTTTTGCCAATCAAAACGCAAATATTACGTGCGACTGACTTTCTAAGCGGCATATCTAAACCTGTATAAAGGAAAAAGAAGCTTCGCTAAATATCGCAAACGCAACTTTTACTGGAAAAAGAATAATTAGTCACGCCATATTTTTGCGCATAAAACAAAAATGTAAGAAAAAAAGTAAACGTGCGCTAACAATATGTATAAAAAATTGCTAGTTTTACCTAAACCAATGTGAGTTGCTTTGTTTGCATGCTTCTGATTTTCCTTCGGAAAATCCTCGCACTCAAACACGCAACTTTCCATACATTTAACGTTGTGTACAATATCCACGAAATCCTAAAATGAAACAAATACTGATTTTAATATTGACTTTTTTACCTGTGACTTTACTCGGACAGCAATTAAAGTGTTGTAAATCGGAACAAGAAGTGAAATCATATTTGAGTGGAAAATGGAAAATAAATAAGTCGGACTCTAAAACTGTTTATCACTATTGGTTTGAGAACGGAAAAGGAAATTTAGAAGATTTTGAACCAGCAGAAAACGGAGAAGAAATAATTATTGAGGATAATCACTCATTCGTAGAAATTATAAAACACGAAAACGGATTTAAACTTAAACACACCTATTTGTATGGAAACTGGATTCCAGAATTGAAATACTTGAATTCTAAAAAACTGATTTTAACAACAGACGGTAAAGAAACTGAATATAATAAAATTTACGAATAAAAATACTGTACACAACAACGTATAAACTGCATTAAAAACGCAGTTTATACAAACCGTTGTGTGTCATATCACCAAACCAACGAAAATCAAGATAAAAGAGAATGTTTAATTGGTTCAAGAAAAAAGAAAAAATAGAAAATCCGATTGAAATTTCAGTTAGCGGAATAAATCCTCAAACCGAAAATGAATTTCTATTCTACAACTTTGTGGAATTGACTTTTGCACCTCATTTGCAAAAATGGTATGAAAAAGCAAAGTCAAACGGAATTGAATTTAAACCACACTACGAAAGAGCAATAAAGCAAAAAACAACAACATCGGAATTTAAAAATCCTCATAGTTTTCCAGAATATTTTGACAGTAAATTTGACCATATTGTAATCGATTTTGAAACTGCAAACCAAAACCGAATTAGTGCTTGTGCTTTAGGTTTGGTATTTATAAAAAATGACAGAGTTGCTTATCAAACAAGTTTTCACATAAAACCACCCGAATCGGAACAGTTTTCAAGTCGAAATATTGGAATTCACGGAATTACTGCCGAAGATGTTGATTATGCAATGACTTTCGAGGAACTTTGGGAATCTGAACTTTCAAAATATTTTAATCAAAACTTAATTGTGTTCCATAATGCAAGTATGGATTTAAGTGTTTTAAAAAACCTTTTTGAACATTATAAAATTTCAGGTTACGAAATTGAGTACTTGGACACAATGCAACTTGCCGAAAAATCAGGAAATCCAAAAAAGCTATCTGAATTAGCGGACAAATTTGACATTGAATATATCGACAAACATAATCCTGAAGAAGATGCAAAAGTCTGTGCTTACGTTTTTGGAGAGCTTGCCGAAATTTATCCAGATTATAAAAGTTTGGTAAGAACTTTAAGCGAAAAAGAAATTAAGGAAAAAATAAAGCGTAAAAAAGAAACAGCAGAAGTCAAAAACCAAAACCTTGATTACGTTCAAGAATATTCACTTGACAAAGGAGAAATAGAAAAAATTGAGATTAAAGACAAAGCTTTCATTTTTACTGGAGAAATAACGACTGACAGACGAACTGCAAAGAATTTTATTGAGGAAAATGGAGGAATAATAAAATCTGGAATTAGCAGTAAATTGGACTATATTATTATCGGAGCAGATTTTGGCTGGTCAAAAATCCAAAAGGTTCACGAATTGAATGTAAAAAAGAATAGTAAAATAAAAATATTAACGAATTCGGATTTTGAACATCTGAAAAAAAATACGCCACACAACAACGTATAAAATTAATTGCTTGGTACGAGCCTACTTACGAAAATCCTCGCGGATTTTGAAGTGCCCCCAAAAAGTTAGACACTATTTGAGGGTATTTTTATGGA
>NZ_JBIFXS010000035.1:0-1468 GCF_043558645.1 Mariniflexile sp. HNIBRBA6329
ATTTACTAAATTGGCTTGTACAAATTTGGAAGGTAAGTCTTTTTTTATCCCTTACTTTTCATATACCTAATCATTGTGTGCAATTTGAGAAAACTCTGAACTAATGAATATTATTCAAGAATTAACAGAAAAATATAGCGGAAAATATTCAGAGGATTTAATCAAAAATGTAAATAGTCCGATAGGAAAATATGTTTTTCAACCCAAAAATGGAATTATAGAAGTTGACGGAACTAAAATCAGTATAAACCTGAATGAAGTTGGTGGAGCAATGCCTGTTACGGAACCATTTCGAATTACTTTACATTTAGATAAAAACTATAAAACTGAATTGACAATATTCCCAATTGATTCGTGGAATAAATTTCTAAATTTTGTTTTACCTAAAAGGAGAGCATTTCTTCCAAAACCGATTTTAAAACAATTTTGGTTTGGCGGAAATATTGACTTGCTAAAACAACTAGCATCTGATAAAGAGTTTTGCGAAAAAATAATAAACGAAAGAATTTATATAGAAACTGGATTTAAAACAACTGACCGAATTATATTAACGCCTGAATATGGAATTAAGGATATTGAACAATTCGAAAAGTTTGTTTCAGTCCTAAAACGAATTGAAAATAAAATAAAAACTGCACACAACACAGTATAAAAATAATTGCTATTTTAGGCTTAATCAAAGGTCGTTGCAATTTTGTTACGTCTGATTTTCCTTCGGAAAATCCTCGCACACAAAACCGCAACTATTCTTATACATAAACGTTGCCACACATTTGAGAAAATCGTCACGAATTGAAAATCCTGAAAAAAATATTATTAGTAATTGGAATTTTTGCAATAGTTGGATTTGCTATTATTTGGGATATTTCTGACAGAGGACAATTCTACTCGAAACACATTCCGACTGACGAACTGAACGAATTTTATATGCACAAAACGACCGAACAACAAGAAAAGGCGTTTGAAAAGCATTTCGGATTTGGAAAATATAAATTCCCAAGAGAACACGTTGCGAAAATTAAGCTTTTTAAGAATAACTTTCTAACGAGTCGTTTGACTTCCAAAACTGTGTCGGAATTGAACAAGGCTGAATTGATTACATTTTTCAATAATCCGAGCAATTTCAATTGGTCAGAGACTACTTGGAGTTTATCTGAATCGGAATATATTTTGAGATTTTATAACAAAGAAAATATGGAAATAGGAAAGGTTTGGTTGTGTTTGGAAGGTTGTGGAATGACAGAATCGGAACCATTTTCACCGAATATGAAATATGGTGGATTAAGCAAAATTGGAAAAGAAAACTTGAATTTTATATTAAACGAAATATTAACTGATTAAAAAAAAACGTGTGGCAACACCGTGTATAATTAATGGCTAGTTCGAGCTTGCTTACGAAAATCCTCGCGGATTTTGAAGTGCCCCCAAAAAGTTAGACACTATTTGAGGGTATTTTTATGGAAAGAAA
>NZ_JBIFXS010000036.1:0-1456 GCF_043558645.1 Mariniflexile sp. HNIBRBA6329
CTTACGAAAATCCTCGCGGATTTTGAAGTGCCCCCAAAAAGTTAGACACTATTTGAGGGTATTTTTATGGAAAGAAAAGTCAGGTATAATTATGAATTTAAACTTCGTTGTGTAAAAGAAGTTTTGAATAGGCATCAAACAGTCAAATCTGTTTCAGAATTAAATGGTTTTCACCATACATCGCTACATCATTGGATCCGTTCTTATGAAGCATTTGGTGAAAAAGGCCTAATGCCTCGAGCAATCACAAAATATAGTTTAGAATTCAAACAGAAGGTTTTGGTATCCATCGAACAGGATGTATTATCTTTAAGTCAAGCATGTTCGAAGTTTAACATACCAACTAAGTCCATAATTCTTGGTTGGCAAAGAAAATATAAAAATTCAGGTATTATGGGCTTAACCAACAAACCAAAAGGAAAACCTAATACGCCATTTAAGAGGGCGAAAAAGAAATCCAGTAAACCTTTAACCAGAGAAGAGGAACTTTTATTGGAAAATGAATCTTTAAGAGCAGAACTGGACTTGCTAAAAAAGTTAGAAGCCTTAACTCAAGCCGAGCAAAACAAAAAGCTCAAGCCATAACGGAATTAAGGCATAAATACGATTTAGATCTGTTGCTAAATCATACCAATATGGCAAGAAGTAGCTACTACTACTATCAAAAAAGAAGTGAGCTTACACACAAGTACAAAGAGGTAAAGCTATTAATTACAAAAATATACCATCAACATAAAGGAAGATTGGGCTATAGAAGGATCACTTTGGAAATCAACAAAAAACATCTAAAAATCAACCATAAAACAGTACTGAGATTGATGCAAGAATTGGGATTGAAGAGCCTTATCAGAATTAAAAAATACAAATCCTATAAAGGACAAAGAGGTAAAATAGCACCCAATGTATTACAGGGCGATTTTAAAGCTGCCAAACCCAACAAAAAATGGGCTACCGATATTACTGAATTTAAGGTCTTTGGAAATAAGTTGTATTTATCACCAATAATTGACCTGTTCAATGGAGAAATAATAAGTTATGAACTATCTGAAAAACCGAGCTTTGAGCAAGTAGCCATCATGTTAAAAAAATCCTTTAAAAAGATTCCTAACAAAACCGATTTAATACTACATTCTGACCAAGGTTGGCAATATCAAATGAAACAATATCAACAATTATTAAAAGAAAAAGGAATTATACAAAGTATGTCTCGTAAAGGAAACTGTTTGGATAATGCTATAATAGAAAACTTCTTTGGTACTTTAAAATCCGAATTATTTTATCTAAACAAGTACATCTCAATAAATCAATTAAAACAAGATATTAAAGCTTATATAAAATATTATAATAATGAAAGAATTAAACTAAATTTAAATGGAATGAGCCCTATTGAATATCGAGCTCATTATTGTCAAAATTAATTATAAATTTGTCTAAGGTTTTGGGGGCAGTCCATTTT
>NZ_JBIFXS010000037.1:0-1307 GCF_043558645.1 Mariniflexile sp. HNIBRBA6329
ATTTACTAAATTGGCTTGTACAAATTTGGAAGGTAAGTCTTTTTTTATCCCTTACTTTTCATATACCTAATCATTGTAAAACATTAAAAATGACACAAAAATTCATCATTTTAATTACCATTTTAACTTCAGCAACATTAGCGTTCGCATGTAAAAATAAAGAAATCAAATCTCCAAACTCGGAAATATTACATAAAGGAGAATTATTATATAATTGTGAATTATCAGGAATTCCATTAGAATTCGACTTTAAATTTGATGAAGAAAATGTAAGAATTAACCAAAAATTTATTTCTAATACTTCATCCACAATTTTAGTAAAAAAGAACAATAAAGAAGTCCTACATCTTAACCAGCGATTTGAAACAGATAAAAAGTTTTTTTACTCTTCAATTGACAAAATGATTGCTCTCCAAAAAGGCTCAACATATGGAGATACAATTACAACTAAAACAAAAGAAACTAAAATTATTTTAGGTTATGATTGTATTAAAACAATAATAAACTTGGGAAAACAGGTAGAAATTACTTTGTGGACAACGGAAAAAATAAAAACAGGAATTACTTTTCCAAATACACCATTGACATTAAATGAGACTGCTCTTGAATATGAAATGAAGATTAATGGAAAAAGGAAAAGATATTACAAAATAGAATCAATAAAAGATATTCCCGAAAACGACAAAGATTTCCATCATATTATACCCGATGAATATAAACTAATTGTTCCTGTTCCAATCTATTCATTAAATCCAATTTGGTCAAAAAATGCTAGTTCAGAAAACCTAAAATCTTTTGAATATCCTAAAATGAATGGAGCAAAAGAAGAAGTTAAAGAATATTTTAGTGGAGTGTTTGCAAAAGTAGGAATGGATGAAAAAAGTAGCTGCTATTTGAATTTCACAATTAATAAGTCTGGGGAAATGGAAGATTTAAAAGTTACTGGATGTGATGAAAAGTTTAAAACCATTTTAGCTAAAGAATTAAAAAATATGCCTGAATGGATTCCTGGAAAGGTATATGGAGAAGAGGTAAGTTCTGAATTAACAATAAGTAAATAAAAACGTTTTACAACACCGTATAAAAAAAATTGCTAGTTTTAGCCAAACCAAAGTTAGTTGCTCGTTTGCTGGCTTCTGATTTTCCTTCGGAAAATCCTCGCTCACAAACACGCAACTTTCCTTATACATAAACGTTGTACACAAGCTAAAAAAACCAATCTGAATGAACAAAAATGAGAACATTGGAGCCAAAGTTGCATTAATAAATGGAATGACATTTGGACTAGGGTTTCTATTTATTATGAC
>NZ_JBIFXS010000038.1:0-1034 GCF_043558645.1 Mariniflexile sp. HNIBRBA6329
TCATGAATGAGCCTAATGCCCCTTTGGGGCTAATCTGAAAATCAAAGCCTCCGTTTTTAACGGAGGTTTTTTACTTAAATAAGTTTAGTGTTTCCATCATTTATTACAACTAAACAAATTAATATGCCAATTGTAGAAAAGTTTAATCAAAGAAGTATGAAAAGAGTAACTTTAGCTTAAGAAAATTTAAATTCACTTTATTAACTTATTTTAATATAAGTTTGGTTATATGGATTACTCAGGACCTCATGCAAATTTTTTAAATTCAATTAGTAACATACCTGAAGATGTTATTCAAGATCTTTTGAAAATATCCGAGTTAAAAATCGTAAAGGCGGGAAATCAGATAGTAAGGCTAAATGAAGTTCCAACTAAGGTTTACATGTTAGTTTCTGGAATTGTTAGGTGCTATTTAAGTACAGAATCTGGAAAAGAATTTAATAAAAGTTTCTACTTACCACTAAGCTTTCTAGGCCCCTTGACTGCTTTGATACAAAAATCCCCTTCTTTATTTGTATTTGAAGCCCTTCATGATACTGAATTCTACGAGGTTGATTATTATAAACTTATCGAATTGTGTAAAAAAAACGAATCACTTAATATGTTGTATTCTAAAGTTTTAGAGTCGACATATACAACGTATGAAAAACGATTGGTAGAATTAATTTCATTAGATGCTAAAGACCGCTATTTAGAATTACAAAAACAAATTCCAAATGTAGACGAGTTGATTCCACAGTACCACATAGCTTCATATTTAGGTATAACCCCTGTACAGTTAAGCAGAATAAGAAAAAAAAATGACAAGTATTAACATTTGTTAACACCTAAGAAAATGTTAAATTATATATTTGATCCGATTTCCTTAATGAACTAAACTATTTAAGTAAAGGATTGATAGCTAACCAACCAAAAAAAAACAGGTAAAATTATTTACCTGTTTTTTTATTTTGTAATATGTCCCGTCCTGAAATAGCGATACACTAAAACCTTAGTGTAATGAAAACACCAGAAAACAGTGGGTATGTAAAGCG
>NZ_JBIFXS010000039.1:0-1013 GCF_043558645.1 Mariniflexile sp. HNIBRBA6329
CATTTTCACGGGGTTTACCGCCGAAAACTTGGACGGCGTATTATCTTCTATAATCCACTATATTTTACTGGGCACTGACTGTTCCTTAGCGCAAAAACATTCGAATTAAAAGACTATATTGAAGTTGAGCTTATTGCTTACAACGATTATGTATATGGAAAGTTGCGTGTTTGAGTGCGAGGATTTTCCGAAGGAAAATCAGCAGCAAGCAAACAAAGCAACTGACATTGGTTTAGCTAAAACTAGCAATTTTTTATATACGGGGTTGTGCGTTCGTTTTTATTTTTCTCCAATCCAAACCTTTCCTACTGGAACAAAGAAAACTATATCTTCCGTTCCGTCTGAATAAGTGGTTTTTTCTTTTTTAATATTCGATTTTTCCAATTTTTTTAAAAGTCTCCTGTCGGCATAAGCATTTTCAATTTTGTCATATTGGTCAATTGGCCATAATAAATCATTTCTCCAATAATGAAATTCATCAAGCTTTGGCTCCCATTTAAAATCAGCACTCAATTGTTTAGTAAACGAGGAATCGTTTTGTTTAAAATCCGCTTTGGTAAATAGTGTTTCATAATGTTCAATCTTTTCGCCAAGTGCGCAAACTACTTGAGATTTAGATAATCGAGGTTCGTTTAACCAAATTTTCAGATAATAAGGCTCGTTTATTTTGTCCAATTCTTTTTTCCAACTGTCGTAAATTTTTTCAAGTCCGTTTATTATCTCTTTTTTTGCTTTTCCTTTTGGTTCAGGAATTTCACTATTAGTTAAAGTCAGATTATTCCAAGGTTGAACATACACTTTTGAGTAATGATATTTAAGTTCAGATAACCGTTCAATATCCAATTCTAAATATTCCTCAATCCAATTCTGGATTTTGGAAACTTTTCTCTTTAAACCTCTAATTTTCTTGTATTTCACGGTTTTTCTTAAATGACGCACAATGATTAGGTATATGAAAAGTAAGGGATAAAAAAAGACTTACCTTCCAAATTTGTACAAGCCAATTTAGTAAA